>NZ_LN831776.1:0-10000 GCF_000981585.1 Paenibacillus riograndensis SBR5 | reverse complement strand
TTCACGGATGTTAATCAGCTTAACCCCTTGAGCATAACGTCCCATGGTAGAAATACCATCCATACTGGTACGGATCAGGGTACCGCTCGTTGTAATGATCATGAGGTCCTCGTCTTTTTTGACAACCTTCAGCCCGACTACAGGACCATTCTTGTCGGTAAGGTTAATGGTCTTGATTCCTTTGCCGCCACGGGTCTGGGAACGATAGTCCAGGGCAGGGGTACGCTTGCCGTAACCCTTGGAGGTTACAATCAGTACCTCCAGCTCCTTGTCTACACAATCCATCCCAATAACATGGTCATTGTCATCAAGTGTGATACCTTTAACGCCGGTTGCGCTGCGTCCCATGGAACGGACATCATTCTCTGAGAACGTAATCGACATCCCGCGTGCAGTACCGATAATCAGGTTTTGCTCGCCATCCGTCAGCTTAACCTCGATTAGAGAGTCTTCCTCACGGAGATTGATCGCAATCAATCCGCCTTTGCGGATATTGTTATAATCCTCCAGAGGTGTCTTCTTGACGATCCCTTCACGGGTCGCAAAGAAGAGGTATTTATCGCTGTCGGCATCTTCCACCTGGATTACAGCACTAATCTTCTCACCTTGTTCGATCTGAATCAGGTTGATGATTGGTGTCCCACGCGCAGTCCGTCCAAGCTCCGGAATCTCATAAGCCTTGATCCGGTATACCTTGCCCTTATCGGTAAAGAACATCAGGTAATTGTGGGAGTTGCTCACAAAGAGATGTTCCACGAAGTCCTGGTCTTTGGTATCCATCCCCATAACACCGCGGCCTCCACGCTTCTGGCTGCGATAGGTACTGACCGGCAGACGCTTAATGTATCCGGTATGCGTAATAGTGATGACAACCTCTTCACGCGGAATCAGATCCTCATCAAGGATGCTTTCTTCCCCAATCGTGATTTCTGTACGACGGTCATCAGAATACCTGTCACGGATTTCCTGGAGCTCGTTGCTGATAATCTCCAGTACCAGATGCTCATTAGCCAGGATCTCACGGTATTCAGCAATCTTAGCCAATAGCTCATTATATTCGTTCTCGATTTTTTCACGTTCCAGGCCGGTTAGACGCTGCATCCGCATATCCAGGATGGCTTGTGCCTGCTCTACGCTGAGGCTGAATGTGCTCATCAAGCCATCCCGCGCAATATCAGTCGTACGGGAAGCGCGGATCAAGGCAATAACCTCATCCAGATGATCCAGTGCGATACGCAATCCTTCCAGAATATGCGCCCGCGCTTCAGCTTTTTTGAGATCGAAAATCGTCCGGCGCCGGATAACTTCAATCTGATGCTGCAAGTAATGGTACAGTACATCCCGGAGATTAAGAATCTTCGGTTCGTTATTAACGATAGCAAGCATGTTGATACCAAATGTAGACTGCATCGACGTATGCTTGTAAAGATTATTCAGCACCACATTCGGGTTCACATCACGTCTCATCTCAACAACTACACGCATACCATTGCGGTCCGATTCATCCCGAAGATCTGTAATGCCTTCAATCCGTTTCTCACGCACTAATTCGGCGATCTTCTCAACCAGTCTGGCTTTGTTGACCTGGTAGGGCAGCTCACTTACAATGATCCGCGCTTTGCCGTTATTTTCTTCGATATCCGCTTTGGCTCGCATAGTTACCGATCCGCGGCCAGTACGGTAAGCTTGACGGATGCCCTCACGGCCTAAAATGTAACCAGCCGTCGGAAAATCCGGGCCTTGAATATATTCCATGAGTTCCATGGGTGTAATGTCAGGATTCTTGATCATCGCCTGTACACCGTCAATAACCTCTCCCAGATTATGAGGAGGAATATTGGTAGCCATACCGACAGCGATACCAGATACCCCGTTAACAAGCAGGTTCGGATAGCGGGCAGGCAATACTACGGGCTCATTCTCTTCACCATCATAGTTGGGTGCGAAATCAACCGTCTCTTTGTTCAGATCGCGTAGCATTTCTCCGGCAATTTTGGAGAGCCGGGCTTCGGTGTACCGCATGGCTGCAGCCATGTCGCCGTCAATAGAGCCAAAGTTCCCGTGGCCATCGACGAGCATATACCGCATTGAGAAATCCTGCGCCATCCGGACCATCGTTTCATAAACAGCAGAGTCCCCGTGAGGATGATACTTACCGATAACCTCACCGACGATTCTTGCTGATTTCTTATGAGGTTTATCGGCAAACATTCCAAGTTCCGACATCGCAAACAAAATGCGTCGGTGGACAGGCTTAAGTCCGTCCCGCACATCCGGCAAAGCCCGGCTTACAATGATGCTCATCGCGTAATCCATAAAGGATTCGCGCATTTCCTCACCAATGTCCCGATCTTTGACTTGCGGGTTATTTTGTTCAGCCATGAGTTGCTGGACCTCCTTCAGTTAAAAACCGCTACCCTTAATTATATTACTTTCACAAAAGCAGCACAATTAAACATGATAGCCTTTTATCTTCTATAATGATTTTCTTTGGCGGGATACGGATAGACGCCCGCTCCGCCATTGCCTTCAGCACATAGAATGTAAAGACAAGAAGAAAGGCTTATAACTCTTATTTTGTCCCAAAAGACATAGCCCCATATCCTTATATTATAACATTGTTTGGGTTGCTTGTCCTGAAATTTCAGCTGCCAATGCCTGACTCTATGAATATGAATTGGATGTTACTGCTCGTAATACTTTGAAGGAGGCAGGTCATGAAGATTCAGCGGGTGTCCAGTAAATGGGCCAAGACGAAAGTCATTTTACCAAACCGTCAGCTGGCTGTATATATTCCCGAAACACGAAAATACAGCCTGGAGGCGTTAGTAGAACTGCTTGGGATTTACGGAACGGTATATATTAAGCCAGATCGCGGGACTTTTGGCAGCGGGGTAATGAGGGCAGAACAGCGTACGGTTCATTTAAGCCCCAGTGACCGTCAACCGGGGAGCAGTGACCGCGCTTTAACCCATGGGATCGTGGAGAGTGAAGCAGTTGTTGAACAAAAGGTAATGTATATTCTGCGCTATGCAAAAGATGCAGAGGCCTTCTCCTCACCACAGGAGCTGCATGCAGCTTTGCTGCTGCGGATTAAAGGACGTACGTATTTGATTCAGCAGGGTATTGATCTGCTCTGTCATCAGGACCGGCCTTTCGATCTGCGGGTACTTACGCAAAAAAACCTTTCAGGAGCATGGGAAACCACGGGGATGCTGGGCAGAGTGGCCGCTCCACAAAAAGTTGTCACTAACTACCACAGTGGGGGCAGCATTTATACCGTTCGCAATCTGCTAAAAACGCATATGATTCCAGATGAAATGAATGCGACCATTCAGAAATTGAAATTAATGGGCGTTAAAATTGCTGCACAGCTAGAAACCGCCTATCCGGGTCTTAAAGAGATTGGACTTGATGTAGCTATAGATTCGCATCATGATCTTTGGCTGCTGGAGGTTAACACACTTCCATCCATTATTGTATTCAGCAGCTTTCAGAATAAGTCTAATTACCGCAAGATCCGCAGTTATGCCCGGGCTTACGGTAGATTAAAAAAAGCCCGCTCCACCTCAGTCCGTCGGCACAAACGGGTTAAAAGACATTAAAAAAGAACCTCCGCTCTCTTATTTATCACAATAGAGAAAACGGAGGTTCATTACAACAAACTGCCATGTATTAAATATCCAGGTTGCGCACGGATTGTGCATGCTCCTGAATAAATTCCCGCCGGGGTTCAACATTGTCGCCCATCAGCGTATCAAAGATTCCGTCAGCGAGAATCGCATCCTCGATGGTGACCTGCAGCATCATACGGCTCTCAGGGTCCATAGTCGTATCCCATAGCTGTGCCGCATTCATTTCCCCAAGACCTTTATACCGTTGAACGTTGACTTTAACATTCTCGCCGAAGCTGGCAATAATCTCATCACGTTCCTTCTCGGTCTGAGCATAGCGGACGACCTTATTGCGCTCGATCTTAAACAGCGGCGGCTGGGCGATGTAAATATAGCCCGCTTCGATAATCTTCCGCATGTAGCGGTAGAAGAAGGTCAGCAGCAGTGTTCTGATATGGGCACCGTCGACATCCGCATCGGTCATGATAACAACCTTATGGTAACGGGCTTTGGACAGATCGAAATCATCACTGATGCCGGTTCCCAGAGCAGTGATAATCGCCCGGATTTCGGCATTGGACAATATACGGTCAAGCCGCGCTTTTTCAACGTTCAGGATCTTGCCTCGCAGCGGCAGAATTGCCTGGAAATGACGGTCACGGCCCTGCTTGGCAGAACCGCCTGCGGAGTCCCCTTCGACGATGTACAGCTCGCTGATGGAGGCATCCTTGGAGGAGCAGTCAGCCAGCTTCCCCGGCAGGGCGCTTACTTCAAGTGCACTTTTGCGGCGGGTCAGTTCACGGGCCTTGCGGGCCGCTTCACGGGCACGGGAAGCCTGCATGGATTTCTCCAGCACACGCCGGGACACCGCCGGATTCTCTTCCAGGAACTCCTGCAGCTTCTCTCCGAATAGAGATTCTACAACACCACGGACTTCACTGTTGCCCAGCTTGGTTTTGGTTTGGCCTTCAAATTGCGGCTCAGGAATCTTAACGGAAATAATCGCCGTCAGCCCTTCACGCACATCATCACCAGTAAGGTTGGAGCTGCTGTCCTTAATGACTCCTGTTTTACGTGCATAGTCATTGATGATCCGCGTTAATGCGCTTTTGAAGCCGGATTCATGGGTCCCGCCCTCATGGGTATTAATATTATTGGCAAAAGAGTAGATGTTCTCTGTATAGGAATCGTTATACTGCAGAGCAACTTCCACCGCAATCATATCACGGGAACCTTCTACGTAGATGGGTTCTTCGTGCAGCGCTTCTTTTTTCTCGTTCAGGTATTTTACATACTCAACGATACCGCCCTCGTATTTGAAAACATTCGACACACCGGTGCGTTCATCCAGCAGCGAAAGCTCAATGCCCTTGTTAAGAAAGGCTAATTCGCGAATGCGTGTAAGCAATGTCGTATATTCAAACACTGTCGTTTCGGTGAATATCTCCGGATCCGGAAGAAAGGTTGTGGTTGTCCCTGTCTCATCGGTATCCCCAACGATCTTGATATCATACTGCGGCGCACCGCGTCTATATTCCTGCTGGTAGATGTGGCCGTCACGCTTGACGTTCACAACAACCTTCTCGGACAAGGCATTTACGACGGAGATCCCTACACCGTGCAAACCGCCTGATACTTTATATCCGCCGCCGCCGAATTTTCCCCCTGCATGAAGGACCGTCATGACGACTTCGAGCGTCGACTTCTTCAGCTTCACATTCTCGCCGACAGGGATACCCCGTCCATTATCAATTACTGTAACACTGTTATCTTCATGAATCTTCACTTGAATCCGGTCGCAATAGCCTGCCAGCGCCTCATCGATACTGTTATCGACAACCTCCCAGACCAAATGATGCAGACCTTTGGCGCTGGTAGAACCGATGTACATGCCGGGACGTTTCCGAACTGCCTCCAGCCCTTCCAGTACCTGAATCTGGCTCTCATCATATGTCGGTTGATTCATTGACATGCCTTCACCTACTTCTTTCAGATTATCTCTTGTAACTCACACAACGTTATATTTCCAACAAGATTTTGGCTCTTTTTTTGAGAGTGGAGGAGGAGATAGGGGAATAATATACAGTATTTTTGGTTACGACAATGGACTTCGCTTCCTCTTCACCGATTCGTTCCAGTTTCTTGTCCTGCTCGGAATGAACAATGAACTGCTTCGATACCTTGGAGGACTTCTCAATCGAGATATCAAAAATAGCGATTAACTCTGAGGATCGAATAATCTTTTCCCCGCCCAAATGAATATACATGGTCTTCCTCCGCTCTTTAGATCTCCACTTTGCCGTCATGCACATGATATAGGCTTGCGCCTTTTAATCTATCGGCACTCAGACTTTCAATCCCGGTGGCGGTAATAAAAGTCTGTACCTTGCTTTGAAAGGTTTCGATAAGCTGGGTCTGACGGTAGGGATCAAGTTCGGACAAAACATCATCAAGAAGCAGCACAGGATATTCTCCGATCTCTTCATGGATCAGCTCGATTTCCGCCAGCTTGAGCGATAAAGCTGCCGTGCGTTGCTGCCCCTGGGAGCCGTAGACCTGAGCTTCTCTTCCGTTGATAAAAAAGGACAGGTCATCCCTATGGGGACCCGTCAGCGTCATGCCGCGCCTGATTTCCTGATCTCTCGTTTGTGATAACTTTAACATAAAATTGTCTAATAAGACAGCTTCATCTTCCATTTCACGCTCACCAAAAGAAGGAACATACAATAGTTTCAGCTCTTCTCCGCCGTTTGTAATGCCACGATGAATGCTTTCTGCCCATATTTGCAGCTTCTTTATGAATTCTTTCCTTTTTTTGACGATTTTAACACCATGTTCTACAAGTTGGGCATCCCATATCTCCAAAAGCTCTTTGCCGGCAGCCTCTTTGCCCCATAGCTGTTTTAGCAAATTGCCCCTTTGGAGCAGGACTTTCTGATATTGCTGCAGATGAAACAGATAGCTCGGCTGCACCTGGCCAATCTCCATATCAAGGAATCGGCGTCTTATGCCAGGGGTCCCTTTGACAATCTCCAAATCCTCCGGAGCGAACATGACGACATTTAAAGAACCGACGAACTCGCTGAGCCTGCGCTGCTCCAGTCCATTGATTTTGGCTTTTTTGCCCTGGGCGGATAAGGTCAGCTCCAGCTTCAGATCACCGTATTTCCGCTCCACCTCAGCCACGATCTGTGCAGAGCCTGCCGGGGCATCGAAGGAAATAAGCTCCTTATCCTTGGAGGTGCGGTGACTCTTAGTCATTGCCAGAACGAACAAAGCCTCCATAAGGTTGGTTTTGCCCTGGGCATTCTGACCGAGGATCAGATTCACATCGCCCAGGCTCTCCAGACGCAGCAGCCCGTAATTGCGGTAATACTGCAGACCGATATTTTTGACAAACACGAAGCTGAGCCTCCCCGAGTGTTATTCTTTTATTCCGCCGCCTTCAACCTCGAAAACGCCGTTATCCTGAACCTTTACTTTATCACCCGGGTACAGCTTTCTTCCACGACGATCTTCCTTTTCCCCGTTGACCTGCACATATCCTTCCTGCAGCAAGGCTTTGGCCATCCCGCCTGTGGATACACAATCGGAGAGCTTCAAAAACTGGTCGAGCTTAATATATTCACTGTGGATAAGTATTTTTTTCATGAATTTCGTCCTTTCAGCCACTTATCCACATGTGGATGGACAGCGGCATTAATTGGTTGTCCGGTATGGGAGAATAACGTACAGGCTGCGGCTTTCATCCAGCGGCTTCAGAATGATCGGGCTCATCATTCCGGTGAAAGCAATGACGAGCTGTTCACTTTCTACAACCTTGAGCACATCCAGCATATACTTCGAGTTGAAGGAGATTTTCAGCGGCTCGCCTTTAAAATCAATAACCTCCAGCTCTTCCCGGACCTTCCCAAGTTCTGAGGAGCTGGATGAAATCTCAACATCGCCGTTTTCCAGCGTCTGCATGCGTACGATATTCGTTTTTTCTTCGCGCGACAGCAAATAAGCACGGTCAATCGATTCGCTGAGTTTTTTTGTATCCAAAGTTAGTTCTGTTTTGTAGGCAGTCGGAATAATCCTAGAAGTATCCGGATAAATCCCGTCCAGGATCCGTGTATAGAACAGAACCTTGTCGATTTTGAACAGCACCTGGTTATCGGCGACGACAATATCCACCAGCATATTCTGGTCGGGAATGATTTTACTCAATTCGTTCAGTGTTTTGCCCGCAATGACCACATTGGCAAATTGGACACTTTCCGTGCCTTCCAGATGCGCAGCTCTTGTGGCCAGACGGTGGCGGTCAGTGGCCGTAAATTTGAATTCATTATCGCTAAGATTCCACAGAATCCCTGTCAGGATAGGGGTCGTCTCCTGGGTAGAGATAGAGAAGGCGGTTTGTTTGATCATATTTTTCAGCAGATCGCCCGGCAAAGAGACCGTATCATTCTCTTCGATGCTGGGCAGTACAGGGAATTCCTCGGGATCTAGGCCGACGATTTGAATCTCAGTAGAACCGGAAGAGATATAGGTTTGGAAGCCTTCCTTGACTTCCATGTGAATTTCTTTGGAGGGAAGCTTTTTGATGATCTCCACGAAAAACTTGGCTGGAAGCACAACACTTCCGGGCTGCTCGACTTTTACGATCGTCTGGCTGTCATCTTCTGCTGGAATAAAGGATTGGATGGAGATATCCGTGTCACTGGCAGTCAGGGTAACTCCCTGATGGCTGACTTCGAACTTAATACCAGTCAGAATCGGGATGGTAGTTCTGCTGGAGATTGCCTTGGATACGTGACCTATCGATTCGTTGAGCTCATTTTTAAGAATGCTTATTTTCATGATTTCACTCCTAGCTGAAAAATTGGGAAACCGGTGTTGGTTTGTTCACTTCGAAACGCGGCTCTTAGATGATGAATTATTATAGTTATTTAATAGTATTAGTAGTAGGGGCCCGGTTTATGTGGATAACCCGGAAAACAGCATAAAATTAAGCCTACCCACATGTGTATAGATTGTGTATAGGCTCTTTGTTCCTCTTAGGAAGGATTTTTAATTTTCTCCGCAAGATTATTTACCACTTTGTACAACTCCTGGTCTACCTTTAATGACTGTGTAATCTTCTCATGGGCATGGATAACGGTTGTATGGTCCCGTCCTCCGAACGCCTCTCCAATCTTCGGCAGCGAATAATCCGTTAACTCGCGGGAGAGATACATGGCGATTTGCCGGGGAAAAGCTACAGCCTTGGTGCGTTTGCGCGCCTTGAAGTCTTCCATGCGCAAATTGTAATATTCTCCGACTTTTTGCTGAATATCACCTATGGTAATCATCTTCGGCCGGCTGGAAGGAATAATGTCCTTAAGTGCCTCGGCGGCCAGATGGGTCGTTACATCCTGGTTGGTCAGGGAAGAGTAGGCAACTACCCGGATTAGAGCACCTTCCAGCTCACGGATGTTCGTATCGATCTGATTGGCAATGTACATCATTGCTTCATTCGGAATGTCGAGGTTCTCCGCTTTGGCTTTTTTGCGCAGAATGGCAATTCGTGTCTCCAGATCCGGCGGTTGAATATCGGTGATGAGTCCCCATTCAAACCGGGAGCGCAGCCGTTCTTCCAATGTGGGAATTTCCTTTGGGGGACGGTCGCTCGAGATAATAATTTGCTTGCGCTCTTCATGCAAAGCGTTGAACGTATGGAAAAATTCCTCCTGTGTTGACTCCTTGCCGGCGAGGAATTGAATGTCGTCAATGAGCAATATGTCAACATTGCGGTACTTGTTGCGGAAGCTTTCACCGCGGTTGTCACGGATGGAGTTGATGAACTCATTCGTAAACTTCTCGGACGAGATGTAAATGACCTTATTATTAGGGTTGTGCTCCAGCACATAATGTCCGATCGCGTGCATCAAATGAGTTTTGCCTAATCCTACGCCACCGTATAAAAACAGAGGGTTATAAGCCTTTGCCGGCGCTTCTGCCACAGCCAGTGAGGCTGCATGCGCAAAACGGTTGCCGGAACCGATGACGAACGTATCGAAAGTGTACTTGGGATTGAGCAAATGGGTCTGCGCTTCTTCACGCGATACCGCTGGGGAAGGGGCCGTTTGCTGCACGACCGGCTCGGCCGGCTTATTCTCCTCAATCACAAACTTGACCTCAACTTGCTCTCCGGTCACTTCATAAACCGTAGCTCCTACCAATTTGGTATAACGACTTTCCAGCCATTCTACAGCAAAGGTTGTAGGCGCCGAGATAATCAGGGCCTGGGGGCTGAAGGTAAGCGCCTTCGTTGCTTTAAACCAGGTATCAAAGCTCGGCTTGCTTAATTTGGTTTGAATAATCGATAAAATTTGCTGCCATAATTCGGAAGTATGGCTGTCCAC